>OZ220691.1:3595000-3620669 GCA_965116475.1 Gemmatimonadota bacterium | reverse complement strand
GGCTCGAAAGCTGGAAGATGCCCTGCCCCGCCGCGACCGGCATGGCGTTGCGCGCGACGCGGCGTGTGGGCTCGAAACGGATGTCGATGCGGGGCCGGAGCGTCCCCAGCAGGCGGTACACGGCGGGCAGCTGGATGCCGACCTGCAGCACGCTCCCGATGAGGGTGGACCAGGTGAGCACGACGATGAGCGGCGCCCACCCCAGCCGCGCCCCCAGCAGAAGGCCGCCGATCTGGGACAGGTTCCATACGACGGGCGCGACGAAGGGGAGGAAAAAACGGCGGTGGCTGGTGAGGATCCCGAGGCACCACGCACCGACGATCATCACCCCGGACATGGGGAAGAGGATGCGGACCAGGCGCGTCGTAAGCTCGCTCAACTCCGCGTCGTAGCCGGGCGCGAGGATCCCCAGGAGCCAGGGTGCGGCGGCGACGACCGCGGCCACGACGAGGGCGGAGAGGATGAGGAGGCCGCCCAGCACGCCCTGTGCGAGCCGCCGCGCCGCGGCCGTGTCGCCCCGCTCCATCAACGAGGAGAACACGGGCACGAAGGAGGCGGAGAGCGCGCCTTCGCTGAGGAGGTTGCGAAAGGCGTTCGGGATCTTGAGCGCGGCCGCATAGGCGTCCGTGATCGGCCCGACGCCGAACGTGGCGGCGATGATGACGTCCCGCAGAAACCCGGTGATGCGGCTGGCGAGAATACCGGCCGCAACCCGCGTCGCGGAACGGCCCTGCCCCGGCGCCTTCCCCTCGGTCAGATCAGCGCTCCCCGTCGCTGCCGGCCCGTGACCCCGAGTCCCGGGAAGGGAGTGCCGGGAGCGCTTCGTCCCCTTCCACGAGCGCGCGAACGAAGGCGGTCTCTTCCCGGATGCCCTCGACGGCTTGCGTCAGGTACTGGACTTCCTGTTCCAGCGCGTCGATGCGCGCTGACTGGTTCGTTCCGGAGTCCGAGTTCCCGATCCGGCGCGCCAGGGCTTCGGAGAGGGGAGAATCGATGACGATGGCGAGCACGGGGATGAGGACGATCAGCCCGAGGACGACCATGAAGGCGAAGGTCATCTCGGATCTCCCGTGCCGCTCATTGTCGCGCCCTCCGTGGAAGAACGTCCGCTCGCGGTGTGCCCGTCCCCTGCTCCGGGAGGATGTACCCGCGAACGCCGCAAGCTATCCATCTTCCGAGGGACCCGCCAAGAAGGACGCCACCTGAAGGTCGGTCTCGCGGGCCAGCCGCGCGACGAGTTCCGGTCCGTAGCGGCACAGGAAGGAGAGCGGGTTCAGCACGCGTTCCTGGGGGCGCCGGCGCGGAAAGAGGTTCGCCCCGGCGCGGTGTACCTGCCCCAGGCGGACGTCGAGTCGCTCCCGGGTCGCGCGGTCCACCTGGCGGGCTAGTCCGGAGGCCGCGGCGAGGACGCCTTTTCGCATTTTCCCCGCCGCCCCGCGCAGCCCCGGCACGTCTTCCGCCACCGCCGCCTCGATCGCGGCCATGCCGACCTCGGCGCTCTCCCGGAAACGCCCGAGGGCCCGCTCGACCGATTCCGGACGCGCCTCCCGCGTGAGGCGCTCGACGACCCCCTCCGCCCCCGAGGCGAGGTCCTCCGGCGAAAGCCCGGTCCGCTCCAGAATCCGTCGCGTGCGCGCCTCGACCAACGTCCACGCCGCCCGCGGCTGAACGGACGGCAGGGGAACCTCGAGGGCGTCGAACAGCGGTCCGAGCTGGCTCCAGTACGCAATTTCGCCCGGTCCCAACACCGTCGCGGTCACGGGAAGGAGGTAGGATTCGAGCGCGGGGCGGGACGCGACGTTCGGCGAAAAGCCTTCGGGCGCGGCCTCCAGCCGGTCGAGCCAGGCTTCGGCGCTGGTCCCGTTGCGGCGGACGCGATGTCGCCCGCCGCCGTCGTCGAAGAAGAGCGGCAGCGCATCCTCGATGCGCGGGATCGGCGCCTCGAAGCCCGACGCCCGCAACGCGCGCGTCCCCGCCGCCTCGGCCTCGAGAGTTCCGTCCCAGTCGGAAAGAAGCCGCCGATGGAAGGGGGCGGCGGCGCGCCGGAGCTCCGGTCGCGCGGAATCGATCCAGGCGAACCCCCGATCGCCGAGGACGCCCGTGAGGAGCCGGGCGAAGGCAGCGGACACTGATCGTCCCTCGGCGCAGGCATCTTGCACCAGCTCGAGGTAGTGGGCCGTAAACTCCGATTCAGGCACGATTTCGGGCAGCGCATCGAGGACATCGATGTCGGGACCCTCCAGGACGTGGGCCCCCACGGATCGGCGCTCGCCACCGGCGGGGACCGGAAGGCCGAGCGTCCGGGGGGCGTCGGAGCGGTCGAGGATCGTTGCGCCTCCCACTTCGGCCCAGTCGTGGTCATCCGAGGCGATCCAGAAGAGGGGGACGACGGGCGTGCCGAGCGCCCGCTCGAGCCGGGCGGCAAGCGAAATGGCGGTGAGGGCCTTGTACAGAACGTACAGCGGTCCGAGGAGGAGGACGGGCTGGTGCCCCGTCGTGACGAAGGTTCCCTGCCCCCGGAGGACGGACTCGAGGCGCGGGCGGACACCGGGTCCGGAGACGCCGAAGGCGTCGGGTCCGAGCCGGGAGCGCCGCGCGGCCGGGACGTGGGTCCCGCGAAGCTGGCGGGTGAGCGGAAGAAGGCCGGGGCCGCCGGCGTCCAGCGCGGCATGCGCGATGGAGCCGGGGACGCCCACCGGACGTGAGAGGATTTCGGGGTTCTCCGGCGGCTTCAAAGGGTCCGTCCCAGCAGGAGCAGGCGAGCCGAGTCGTCCCGGAACGGCGTCCCGTCATAGCCGCCAAAGGCGTTCGTCGCCTCGAGCCCATGCTCGCGGAGGAGGGCGCGCAGCGCGTCCGGCGAATAGAGGCGCACCCGCTCATGATAGACTTCCGGTTCCCGGCCGGCGGTTCCGCCGATCTCGATTCGCTTGAAGACCTGGTCTCCTTCCACCCACCGCGTCTGCCTCACCGGCGTTCCGTTGATCTCGCCCACCGACTCCGGGTCGAGGCGCTCAATGACCCATGCCGAGTGCAGATAGTCCATCAGGAACGGCGCGCCGGGCCGCAGCACGCGCCGGATTTCCCGCAGGACCTCGACGTCCTCCTCCGGCGTGAGAAAGTAGCCGAAGGAGGTGAAGAAGTTCACCAGGCCGTCGAACGTACCGTCGCCGAAGGGAAGCCCGCGCATGTCCGCGCGGATGAGGGCCCCGTCCACGCCCGGGCGCGTTCGCGCCGCATCGAGCAGCGGGGCGGAAAGGTCGATCCCGACCGCCTGCAGGCTGGCCGCGCGTAGGCGCTGCAGATGCCGTCCGGCGCCGCAGGCGAGGTCGAGGACGCGGTCGCCCGCCACCAGCCCCGCGCGCTCGCGGTAGAGTGCGACCGCCCGGGCGGCCTCCTCTTCATCCCGGTGCGGATACAGCTCGAGGTAGGCGCGGCCGAACCAGTCCCTGAACCACTCGGCGGGGGCGTTCGTCGGTTCGCTCACGGGCCCTTGTGGTAGGGTTCGCCACGGAGGATCGTCGCCGCGCGGTAAAGTTGCTCCGTGAGGACGAGCCGGGCGACCTCGTGCGGGAGCGTCATGGCCGAAAGGGCGAGTCGCGCCCGCGCGCGGGCGAGGAACCCCGGGGCGAGGCCGTGCGCCCCGCCGATCGCGAACGCGGCTCCGGGCCGTCCGTAGGTCCGCATGTCGTCCAGGTAATCCGCAAGGGCTCGCGTGGTCCAGCGCTCGCCCTTGCGGGTGAGCGCGATGAGATCCAGGTCGTCGGGGAGTCGTCGCTCGAGGGCCGCCGCCTCCCGCTCTCGCGCTTCCGCAGCGCGCGCATCGGGAAGTCTCGCCGGGTCGACGACCACGGTCTCGAACCGGATGTATCGCCGCAGGCGGTCCTCGTACTCCTCCGTCGCCCTTCGAAGAGGGGTCGCCCGGCTCCGTCCGACCGAGGCCACGAGGATCCGCGTCACCCCTCGGCCACCGGGTCACGGTGCTCCCGGCCCGATGCCGTGTCGAGAATCAGGCGTCTCACGTCGTCCCAGCCGGCCTTCCATGTGAGCGTTTCGGGGAGGACCCAGATCGGGAGGCCCGCCTCGAACAGCGGGCGGAGGCGGGAGAGGTCCTTGCGCGTGGTCAGCACGCCGCCCCGCCCCGCCGCCCGGATCGCGGCCGTCCGCTCGCGCGGCGATGGAATCGCATGATCGCTCAGCGCGAGTCGCTCCCGGACCGACGCGCACGCGGCGCCGGCCTGCGCGAAGAAGAGATTGGGCTTCATGATCCCGGTCAAGGCGAGACGGGGGGCCGGCGAGCCGGACCAGCCGCGCGCTCCCGGGTTGGCGGCCTCGAGGGGGCCGTGCCCGAACACGGCGGTCGCCACGGGGACGCCGGGCGCCAAGCGCCCGAGGCGGGTCCGGAGTTGGCCGTCGAAGCGGGACAGCTCGTCCGTCCAGGGCTCCCGCCCCGTGCTGAGGATCGCATCCGCGCGACCGACGGCGCGTTCCCAGCGCTCGCGAAACGGACCGGCCGGGAGTCGCGCCCGGTTCGTGCGGCGAAGGGCGTCGCGGTCGAGGACGAGGAGATCGAGGTCGCGAAAGAGGCGGCGATGCTGAAAGCCGTCGTCGAGGATGGCCACCGTCGCGCCCTCGGCCGCCGCCCGGCGCCCCGACCGGAGCCGGTCCGGATGGCCCCGGATCGACGCTCCCGGCGCCTCGTGCGCGAGCAGATCGAGTTCGTCGGCGTATCCCCGGGCGAGGATGGCCGGGCGATGCCCGGCCTCCCGCAGCGTACGGGCAATACAGGCGGCGAGCGGGGTCTTGCCGCTGCCCCCGACTGTGACGCCGCCGACCGATATCACGGGGAGGCCGGCGTGGTGCGTACGGAGCAAGCCGACATCGTAGAGGCGGCGCCGGCCTTCGTGGACGCCGCCGTAGATGCGGGCCAGACCCCTCAGCGGCAGCGCCGCGCGGGAACGGCGCCACTGGTCGCGGAGACCGAGTTCGATCGAGCGCCGCGCTCCGGTCCGGCGCCCGGGCCGCGGCGAAGCGTCCCACTCAACCCCGCTTCGGCTCCGCACGACCCCCGGCGGACGCGCCCAGCGGGCCTCGCGCGCGGCCTGCTCGCAGCGCGCCACCTCGCGCCGGAGCGCAGCCTGCACGCCTCCCGTGCTCCGTGCCTGCCCCGCGGGGACCGGAGCGGGCGACACGAACACGGTGGCCCCGGGGGCGGGGATGAGAAAGCGGTCCCAACTCCGGAGCCGGAGGCCCGGAGAGGCGGCCACGCCGACGACGGTCACGGTGCTTTCCGTCAGCGCCGCGATCCGCGCCGTGCCCTCCTTCAACGACCGCCGCGGGCCGCGCGGCCCGTCCCCCGTGAGGATTACGCCGCGTCCCGCCTCGAAAGCGCGGGCCAACTGGCGGAAGCCGGCCGACCCGCCGCGGGTGCTCGAGCCGCGGGCCACGTCGTAGCCGAGGCGTCGGAGCACGCTTGAAACGATCTCGCCATCCCGATCGCGGCTCGCGAGCGTGGCGAGTTCCTGGCCCGCGAACAGACATGTGAGGGGGAGCAGGTGTTCGTGCCAGCACGCGTGGACCTCATGCTTCAGCCGAAGCCGGTACGGCCGGCCCGGGTCGTCGGGGTGGCGGAAGCGCCACGTCCGGCTGACGGGAAGCGCCGCCCGCACGAGCGCGACCGCGATGCCCAGCGGAATCCGGCGCGCGCTCAGCACGCCGCGCTGCCCCCGCCCGCCGCCAGGAGGCCGACCGCGTGCTCCGCAACCCGGGCGGCGCAGCCCGGCTCGCCCAACCGTTCGCGAACGACGTTGAAGCCGCGCAGCATCTCGCGCCGCGCCGGCGCCCCCGCGGCGAGGATCGCTTCGAGGGCCGTCGCCGCGCGTTCGGCCGTCAGCCGGTCCTGCAGGAGCTCCGGGACGACCGGGGCCTCCGCCACGAGGTTGACGAGGACGATGGAGGGAACGCGCACCAACCGGCGGCCGATCGCCCACTCCACCGCGCCCATGCGGTAGCCCACCACCATCGGCACGCCGGCGAGCGCGAGTTCGAGCGTGATCGTGCCGGACTTGGTGAGGGCCGCCCAGGACCGCTCCGTCGCCTCGCGCGCTCCCGTCGTCGGCAATCCCGCTTCCGCGTAGAGCGATTCCGGGAGATGCGGCGGTCGCGCGACGATGAAGTCGAGGTCCGGATGCCGCCGCGCGAGTCGCCGCGCAACTGCGGCGAAGACCGGCAGCATGTACCGGACCTCCTGCGCCCGCGACCCCGGGAAGAGGCCCACCACCCTCCGCGAACCGGACGCGCCGGGCCCCGCGGCCCCGTGCGCCCCGGCTGTCGCGCGAGTCCCGAAGCCGCCTGCGGGAGTGCGCGGCGCGTCCAGGAGGGGGTGTCCGACGAACTCCGCCCGCACGCCATACCGCTCGAGCAGCGCCGCCTCGAACGGGAGCACGGTGAGGACGCGGTCGCAGTCTCGCCGCAGCTTTCGGGCCCGGCCCTCCCGCCAGGCCCACACCTGCGGCGCGATGTAGTAGAGAACGCGTCGTCCCTGCCGACGCGCGCCGCGGGCGAGTCGCAGGTTCAGCCCCGGGTAGTCGATCGGCAGAAACAGCCGCACGTCCTCCCTCGCAAAGAGGCGCCGGATCCGGCGCTCCAGTCGAAGGAAATCCGGCAGACGCCGCAGCACCTCCGTCCCTCCCATGACCGACAACTCATCCAGCCCGGCGATCCTCGACACTCCGGCCGCGTCCATCTCGCGGCCGCCGATCCCGTACAGGCTCGCGCCGGGCAGCCTCGCGCGGATCTCCCGTGCGACCGCCGCGCCGTGGTGGTCCCCCGAGGACTCTCCGGCCGAGATGAAGATCGCCGGCCGCGGAGGCGTGTCCGGGGTCAGGACAGTCGGCCGAGGTAGGCCATCAGCATGAGGACGAGCGCAAGGAGGATGAACAGGACCAGGGTCCGGGGTCCCCGCTTGACCGCGCCTCCGAGCTTCTTCCGCTCCTCACGAATCTTGAGCAACGACATGGACGAACTCCTCGATTTCGCGGGTGATACGGATCGCGACCTGCAGCGCCTCCCTGCCCGCGCGACCCGAGACCAGGCGGCTCGGACGTCCTGAGATCGCGTCGGCGAAGGCCTCGAGTTCCCGGGCGAGTGCCTCGCCGCCGCGAGCCGCGAGCGGGATATGCTCCACCATGGCCTCGACTCCCGCGACCGCGGTCCCGATCCGTGGGTCGCGCCGCCGGTAGTGATGTCCCGTTTCGGCCGCCAGGTCCAAGCTGAAGTACCCGGAGCGCTGGAACAACCGCAGCTTCCTCAGCGCCTTCAGCGCCACGCGGCTCGCGGTGATGTTCGCCACCGTCCCATCCTCGAAGGAGAGCCGTGCGTTCGCGAGGTCGATCCGGGGGGAAATCACGGGTACGCCCACCGCGCGGACCTCCGCCAGGGGCGCCTCCGTCAGGGTGAGGACGAGGTCGATGTCGTGGATCATGAGGTCCAGGATCACCGTGGTGTCCGCTCCGCGGGCCTGAAACGGCGCCATGCGCAGCGACTCGATGAACCGCGGCCGATCCAGCCACGGATCCGCGGCGAGGAGGATGCCGTTGAAGCGCTCGACGTGTCCCACTCCGAGGACGACGCCCTCCTCCTGGGCGAGCGCGAGGATCTCGTCCGCCTCGGCGAGGCTCGCGGCGAGCGGCTTCTCGACCAGCACGTGGCAGCCCGCCCGGATCGCGGCGACCGCCGCCTCGCGGTGCGCCACGGTGGGGACCGCGATGACGACGGCTTCGACCCGGTCGAGCAGCGTCTCCGCCTCCCTGAAAGCCGGCACGGACAGCGCGTCCGCGACCTCCTTCGCCCGCCTGGCCGATCGGTCGTGGACCCCCTCCAACTCGAACGCGTCGCTGTGCGCCAGGAGCCGGGCGTGCTGGGCTCCCAGCCTCCCGACGCCGACGACGCCGGCCGGGATCCGGCTCACACCGCCGACCGGCTCGTCGCCTCGCGCGGCTCGGGCGGCAGATCGTCGTCCGGTCCGACGCGGGTTGGGGTCACGCCACGTTCGGAATCGCGGATGAAATCCACGAGTTCCCGCACCTCCGGGGTCATGTCGCCCTGCCGGACGCGGTCGAGACTCGCCCGAAGGGGTTCACCCGACCGAAAGATCGTCCGGTACGCGCCCTGGAGGGCGCGAATGGCATCCGGCTCGAATCCCCGGCGTTCGAGGCCGATGCGGTTGACGCCGTACGTGCGGGTCCGGCCTCCCCCGACGAGGGTGTACGGTGCGACGTCGCGCGAGACGCGCGCGCCTCCTCCGACCATCGCGTGCCGGCCGATGCGCGTGAACTGGTGGATGCCGGTCAGCCCCCCGACGATCCCCCAGTCCCCGATCTCGACGTGTCCCCCCATGGTCACGCCGTTCGCCAGCACGACGCGATCTCCGATGAGGCAGTCGTGGGCGATGTGCACGTAGGCCATCACGAGCGTGTCCGCTCCGACCGACGTCAGGCCGCTGGCGGCCGTCCCCCGGTTCAGCGTCGTGAATTCGCGCACGACGGTGCGGGGCCCGATCTCGAGAAAGGTGCGTTCCCCCGCGTATTTGAGGTCCTGCGGATCCGAACCCAGGACGGCCCCTTTCGCGATGCGCACATCCTCGGCCACGCGCGTATCCCGTTCGATGAGGACATGCGGGCCGATCCGTACCCGTTCGCCGACCTCCACGTCGGGGCCGATCACCGTGTACGGGCCCACGGTGGCGCTGGATGCGATGCGTGCCGACGCGTCGACGACCGCCGTCGCATGGCGCCCCGGAGCGTAGCCCGCCGAGGTCACCGGTCCATGACCTGTCCGAGAATCGTGGCCTCCGCCGCGACCCTTCCGTCGACCCGTGCGATCCCCTTCAGCTTCCCGCGCTTCGCCCGCCCCTGAACGAGGTCGAGTTCGAGGATCAACTGGTCTCCGGGGATGACGGGCCGCCGGAACTTCACGCCATCCACCGACAGGAAGTAGATGACCTTGTCCTCCGGATTCTCGAGGCCGCTCATCAACAGGACGCCCCCGCACTGGGCCAGGGCCTCGATGATGAGCACCCCGGGCATGACCGGACGGCCCGGAAAATGCCCGGCGAAGAACGGTTCGTTCGCGCTCACGTTCTTCAGGCCGACGATCCGCTGCCCCGGCTCGATCTCGAGCACGCGGTCCACCAGGAGCATCGGGTACCGGTGCGGGAGGATATTCAGTATTTCGGTGACGTCCATCACCCTTCCCCGTTCGTCTCGTTACTCCCTCGACCCGGCTCCCCGGTGACGGGCTGCCAGCCGGCGGGCGAGTTCCAGATTGCCGTGATGTCCCGGCCGCTCCGCGACCACATGACATTGCAGCCTCGCGCCCACGAGTGCGAGGTCGCCGATGATGTCCAGGATCTTGTGGCGCACGAACTCATCCGGGAAGCGGAGTTCCTGCCCGGCTTCAAGTCCGTCTCCGGAGAGGACGAGCGTGTTTTCGCGCGTCGCCCCGAGCGCGAGTCCCCGCTCCCGCAGCGCCGCCGCCCATTCCGACAGGCCGAAGGTCCGGGCCGGCGCGATCTCCCGCGCGAACGCCGCCGGCTCCAGCGGCGCGCTTGCGGATTGACGCCCGATGAGGGGATGGTCGAAGTCGATCGTCGCCGAGACGCGGCCGGCCTCCGCGGGCAGGACCTCGTACCGGGTCTCGCCGATCTCCAGGCGCAGCGGACGGTCGATCCGGAAGCGGGGCGCCTCCGCTTCCTGCGCGACGGGCCCGGCATCCAGCAGCCGCTCGCACCACGCGGCCGCGCTCCCGTCGAGCGCCGGAGGTTCCGGCCCGGAGACGTCGATCCACAGGTTGTCGAGCGCGAGCCCGTGCGCCGCCGCGAGCACGTGCTCGGCCGTGCGCACCACGGCATGGCCCCTCCGGAGGGCGGTCTCGCGGTGGGCCGAGTGCACGGAGTCCACCGTGGCCGGGATCTCCGGTGAGCCGGGGAGATCCGTGCGGCGGAAGCGCAGACCGCCGTGCTCGGGTGCGGGACGGAGCGTGACGACCGAGGGCTCGCCGGTGTGTATGCCGTACCCACGGATCTCCACGGCCCGCGCGATCGTGCGCTGTGGCGCCGTCAAGCGCCGCCGTCGTCCGATCCGCCCCGCCCCCGCCCGCGACGCCGGCCGTCGCCGGCGCCCGCCCGCCGCTCGAGCCGCGCGACGCGATGGAAGAGGTCCGGCAGCCGGGCCAGGTACGCGGCCTCCTTCAGCCACGACCGCTGCGGGCGGGCGGGCGTCCCTCCGATCTCGGCTCCGGGCGGCACGTCCTGAACCACGCCCGTCTGGCCCGCGATGCGGGCGCCGGCGCCGATCGTCAGGTGCCCGGCCACGCCGGCCTGGCCGCCGAACTGCGTGCCGGCGCCGATCTCGCAGCTCCCCGCGATGCCGACGTGCGCCGCGATGAGGCAATCGCTCCCGATGAGCACGTTGTGCGCCACGTGCACGAGGTTATCGAGCTTGGTCCGGTCACCGATCCGCGTGTCGTCGAGCGCGCCGCGGTCGATGGTGCAGTTCGCCCCGATCTCGACGTCGGCGCCGATCACGCAGCCGCCGATCTGCGGTACCTTGCGCGCGCCGTCCGGCCCCGGCACGTAGCCGAAGCCGTCGGTCCCGATACGCGCCCCGGCGTGCACGCGCACCCGGTCGCCCAGCTCGACGCCGTCCAGGATGGAGACGGCGTGGCCGAGGCGGCAGTCGGCCCCGACCCGGGCCCCGCGGCCGATGAGCGTTCCGGGTCCCACCCACGTCCCGCGCCCGATCCGGGCCCCGTCCTCCACCACCGCGCCCGGGCCCAGCGCCACCCCCTCCCCGATGCGCGTTCCCTCGCCGATGCGGGCGGTTGGGTGGATCCCCGGCGGCGGCTCCGGCTCCGGATGAAACAGCCGCACGATCGTGGCGAAGGAGAGCTGGGGGTCGTCGACCTTGAGGACGCTGAACCCGAGGCCGCGGGGTTCGAAGCCGCGCGGGGTCAGCACCGCCCCCGCCCGCGTCCCGCGGACGGCCTCCCGCAGCGCTTCGCGGGCGAAGAAGGCGAGGTCGTCCGGACCGGCCACGTCGAGCGAGGCGACTCCGGTCAAGCGGCGGTCGGGGTCACCCAGCACATCCGCGCCCACGCGGCGGGCAAGATCGGAGACCGTGAACGCCGGCATTCGGGGAACGGAGCCGGAGCTGCGACGCGCCGGAGGCTAGCCGCCGCGGGCCGCTAGCTGCCGGGCGGGGCCGAGAGGGAGGCGAGGTCCACCCCGAGACGCTCGAGCACGGAGGTGGTGATGTCGAGCGACGGGTCCGCCGCCACCAGGCCCGCGGCGACGTCGAGCACAACCGAGTAGCCGCGTTCCGCCCGGATCTCCTCGATCACCTCGTTCACGCGCACCACGATCGGTTCGAGCAGTTCCGCGCGCCGCCGGTCCAGCTCCACGTTCAGCTCCTGCTGCCTCGTGGACGCCTCCTGCTGCTTGTCGCGGATCTCCTGCTCCTTCTGCTGGCGACCCGCCGGATCGAGAAGGGACTGCTGCTGCTGGTACGCCCCGATGAGCGAGTCGATCTCCGCCGCGAAGGCCCCGAGTTCATCCTCGAACTCGACGGAAAGCCGCTGAAATGCCGCGCCGGCCGAATCGGCGCCGGGCGCGACCGGAAGGATCGCCTGCGTGTTCACGTAGACGATCGGCGTCCCCTCGGGGGGCAGCGGGACGGTTTCGAGTACCGGTGGCGCCCCCGGCGGCTCCTGCCCGGCCAGAGGGCCCGCGAGCAGCGCGCCGAGCGCGAGCGCGCACCCGGCCGCGCGCATGGCCGCGCTCACCGCCGCGCTTACCGCCGGCCGCCCCGCGCCCCTGTGGATCCAGTTCATGTCGGTATCCCTCTCGGTTCAGAACACACGTCCGAACTTGAAGTGCAACTGCCAACCCGGATCCGGCCGGCCCAGGACATCGCGCCGGTCGAACCCGTATGCGTAGTCGAGGCCCAGCGGACCGAACGGCGTCACGAGACTCGCTCCGATCCCCGCCCCCACCAGGAGATCCGTCGGGTTGAGCTGGCTGGCGTCCAGCCAGACGTTCCCCGCGTCCATGAAGGCGCTCATGAAAATGCTGCTCGTGAGCTTGATCCCGAAAGTCACCCCGGTCCGGAAGAACGACTCGCCCACGCGGTCGAGGTCGCTGAAGGGGGCGTTGTCCGGGATGTGCCCCGACGGTGTAATCGAGGCTTCGTCGTACCCTCGTAACTGGATCCCCGCCTGCGTGCCGCCCGCGTAGTAGCGTTCGGTGAAGAACGGATTCCGGCCCAGGATGAGCCCCGCCTCGAAGCTGAGGCCGAAGGTGAGTTCGATGGGAGGGCTCGTGCTCCCCGGCCCTCCGCCGAGCCGGCCCACCGGCACGAACCATTCGCTCGTCAAGTCGAGCTTCTGGTAGTTCCCGTCGCCTCCCAGGAAGCCGCCCGTTTGCCGGAACGCGAGCTGGTTGCGGGCGCCGGCCGTCGCGAACAGCGGATTGTTCCGGCTGTCCTGCACCAAGCGCCCGGACAGCGTGGAGCGCAGACCGGAGAAGAGCGAGAAACGCCGCCCGATCACGTTCGTCGTGTCCAGTCCCCGCACGTCGTCGTCGAACAGCGAGTAGCCCACGAAGACGCGCGTGTTCCGAATCCCGAAGATGGGGATGCCGACCTCCGTCAGGCCGCCCCTCTGGCGGCGGTCCCCGAGGCTGAAGCCGGTGAACTGATCGCGCGAATCCCGAAGTGAGACGTTCGCGGAGTAGTGGCTTCCGAGGAGTTCCGGATCGGAGTAGCTGATGTCGAGGTCCCGCTGCCGGCGGCCGAAGATCCAGCGGAAGCTTCCCGTCTTCGCGAGACCGAAGAGGTTCGGCTGCGTATAGCCGATGAACCCCGCGAGTCCCGTGTAGCCGGAGGCCGTGATCCCGAAGTTGAGCGTCCCCGTCTGCTTCTCCTGGACGCGCAGGGAGATGTCGATGTCCCCGTCCGGGCGCGGGCGGATGTCGATCGCCTCGTCCGGCGGCAGCGGCTCGAAGAAGTTCAGCCCCTGGATGTTCTGGAACGACTGGATCAGGCGCTCCTGCGAGTACACGTCCCCGGGGAAGATGAGCAGACGGTTCCGGATCACGCGGTCGTGCGTGGCCGTGTTCCCCTCGATGGCGATCTCGCGGATATAGCTCCGCGCGCCTTCCTGGATGACGAGATGGGCCCTGACCCGCGGCGCCTCGCCCTCGGGGACGTCCACGCGCCGCACGTCCGGCGTGACGCGGGACCCGAGGTATCCGTTGTTGCGGTACAGGTCCCCGAGGTCCGCCGGCGAAGCGTAGAAGGCGGTGAAGTTGAAGGGAGGGTACTCCTCGTCCCCTTCGGCTTCATGCTGGCCGCGGCGGACGATCGGCTCGATCGTCGCGAGCGGGAAGGCGCGGTTGCCCGTGATCCTGAGGTCCTCGAGGAGATACTGGGCGCCCTCCGCCACCCGGATCTCGATCCGGCCCTTCCCGGTGACGCGGTCCGAGATGACCGTGTCCCCGAGGACCTCGAAGTCGAGATAGCCGTTCGCGCGGTAGAACTCCGGGAGCCGCTCCGTCAGGTCGCGGCGGAACTCATCCCGCTTGAGTTCGCCCGAATCGAACCAGAAGAACCCCTCCTCGTCCGTGGCCATCGACGCCCGGAGTTCCGCGTCCGTAAAGGCATCGTTCCCCTCGAACGTGATCGCGGTGATCCCGAGCCGCGGCCCCTCGTTCACATCGAACACGACAAGCAGGTCCGAAGGAAACGCCGGGTCCGGACGGATGAGCGTATCCACGCTCGCCGTCGGGAATCCCTCGTTCGACAGCAGCTCGAGGAGCGTGACGCGGGCCCGCCCGATCCGACTGGGGTCGAGCGGACTGTTCTGCGCGAGACCGATCGTGTCGCGGATGACATCTTCGTCCACCCGTTCCAGTCCCCGGAACGCGTACTGCGTGATGTAGGGCCGTTCCTCCACGCGGATGTAGAACACGCCGCGCTCGGGGTCGTCCGACTCCACGACTCCGATCTCGACATCAGAGAAGTCCCCGGAGCCGAACAGGCGGCGGATCGCGTCCTGGATCTGCGGCTGGCGCACGACGTTGCCCGCGCGGAGACCGCTGCGGGTGATGATGATGTTCGCGGAGTGGCGCTGATTCCCCACGACCACGACGGAATCGACGCGGACCGACGACTGGTCGAGCTGGATCTGCCCCGCCGCCGGCTGCACCGCGGCGAGCCCGAGCACCAGGCCCGTCAGCCACAGTCCGCCCGCCGCGCCGGCAGGCGGCCGCCAGCGGTTCACTTCGCCGAGGACGTCGTGGGCGTGGCGAACACCAGGCTGTCCTCGTCGTCGGCGATGTCCACCCGGATCCGGTCGCCGGGCTCGAAATCGGCCATCAGGATCCGCTCGGAGAGCGCATCCTCGACGTGCCGCTGAATCGTCCGCTTGAGCGGGCGCGCCCCGAACTTCTCGTCATAGCCGCGGTCCACCAGGAACCGGATCGCCGCATCGGTCAGCTCGAGTTCGAGCCTCTCCTCCGCGAGACGCTTCTGCACGTCCCTGAGCTGGATGTGCACGATCTCTCCCAGTTGCTCCTTCGACAGCGGATGGAAGACGATCGTCTCTTCGACCCGGTTCAGGAATTCGGGCGTGAACACGCGTTCGATCTCGTCCGAGACCCGTTCCCGGATCCGGTCGTAGTCGATCCCGTCGTTGTCTTCCGTGAACCCCACCCGCGTCGAGGTGCCGATGTCCCGGCTGCCTACGTTCGACGTCATGATGACCACGGTGTTCTTGAAGTCGATGACCCGGCCGTAGTTGTCCGTGAGCCGGCCCTCGTCGAGCACCTGGAGGAGGATGTTGAAGACGTCGGGATGCGCCTTTTCGATCTCGTCGAGCAGGACGACGCTGTAGGGCCGCCGCCGGATGGCCTTCGTGAGCGCGCCGGAGTCCTCGTAGCCGATGTAGCCCGGCGGAGCGCCGATGAGACGGCTCACGGAGAACTTCTCCATGTACTCCGACATGTCGACGCGCACGAGCGCGCTTTCCTCCGCGAACAGGAAGCGCGCCAGCGCCCGCGCCAGTTCCGTCTTCCCCACGCCCGTCGGCCCGCAGAAGATGAAGCTCCCGATGGGGCGGTCGGGGTCCTTCAGGCCCGCCCGCCCGCGACGGATGGCGCGACTCACCGCCTCGATGGCCTCGTCCTGTCCGACGATGCTCTCATGCAGTTCGTCCTCCATGCGGAGCAGGCGGTCCGTCTCCGCCTCCCGCAGCCGGGTCACGGGGATCCCCGTCCAGCGGCCCACGATGAAGGCGATATCGTCCTCGTCGACCGTGGGACGGAACTCGGCGCGCGCGCGCTCCCATTCGTCGCGCCGGCGTTTGATCTCCTCCTGAACCTCCTTCTCGCGGTCCCTCAGGTAGGCGGCGCGCTCGAAGTCCTGGTCGCTGATCGCCGCGTCCTTCCACTCCGCGAGTTCCTCGAGCTTCGTGTGGAACTCCTGCACCTCGGCCGGCGGCACCTGCGCGGCGAGTCTCGACCGCGCGCCCGCCTCATCGATCACGTCGATGGCCTTGTCCGGCAGGAAGCGGTCCGTGATGTAGCGCTCCGCCAGCCGGGCGGCGGCGGAAAGCGACGCATCCGGGATCTCCACGTTGTGGTGGTCCTCGTAGTACTTCCGCAGGCCCTGAAGGATCTCGACGGTCTCATCGATGGTCGGAGCTTCGACGATTACGGTCTGGAAGCGGCGTTCGAGCGCCCCGTCCTTCTCGATGTACTTCCGGTACTCGTTCAGCGTGGAAGCGCCAACGCACTGCAGCTCTCCGCGGGAGAGGGCCGGCTTGAGCATGTTCGACGCGTCGATCGCGCCTTCCGCCGCGCCAGCGCCGACGAGCGTGTGCAGTTCGTCGATGAAGAGGATGACGCCCTTCGCCTGCGAGGTCTCGTTGACGATCGCCTTGAGGCGCTCCTCGAACTGGCCCCGGTACTTGGTGCCGGCGATGACCGCCGCCATGTCGAGCGCAAGGACGCGGTGCCGCTTCAGGCTGTCCGGCACGTCGCCCCGCTGGATCGCCTGGGCGAGCCCTTCGACGATCGCCGTCTTGCCCACGCCCGGCTCGCCGATGAGCACGGGATTGTTCTTCTTGCGGCGCGACAGGACCTCCATCATGCGTTCGATCTCGCCCAGCCGCCCGATCGTCGGGTCGAGCTTCCCCTGTCTTGCGAGCTGCGTGAGATCGCGGCAGAAATGATCCAGCGCCGGAGTCTTCGACTTCTTGTCGCCCTTCTTGCCGGACGAACTCGCGGGATCCGAAACGGAGGCCGCGGCGGGCGTGCCGCCGGCCGGCATGTCCGTCCCGAGCAGCTTCAGCGTCTCGGCCCGCGCCCCGTCGAGCCCGATGCCGGCCTCGCCGAGCACCTTCGCCGCGAGTCCCTTCTCCTGCCGGAGGAGGCCGAGCAGGAGGTGCTCCGTGCCCACGTAGGTGTGGTTGAGCTCCTCGGTCTCGGCCATTGCGTGCTCGAGCACGTTCTTCGCCTGCGTCGTGTAGGGGAGTTCGCCGATCGACGAACTGCTCTTCCCCGACCGGATGTTCCCCTCCACGAGCCGCTTCAACTCGTCGAGGTCTGCGGACAGGTTGGCCAGAACCGCGGCGGCTACACCCTCGCCTTCACGAATCAGGCCGAGGAGGATGTGCTCCGTGCCCACGTAATCGTGCTTGAGGCGGATGGCCTCCTCGCGCGCCATGGCGAGCACTTTCCGAACACGATCCGTAAAGTTGTAGTTCATCCGCGTCCCACGTGGCGCCGACGTATCGGCCGGCGGCGTGACTCAATCATCCCGCGCCATTCAAGGCTCTTCGAACGTAGCTCGCGCGGAACGCGTCCGCATCCGCCTCGTCGAGCCGGCGCCCGGCCGCGCGCGCAAGATGTGCGGTCTGGGCATGGATCATCATGCGGCTGATCACGTCTACCCGAGGCGTTTTCAGAAGTTTCAGCGAGATGCCGAGCCGGACTCCGGACAGGAGGTTCATCATCTCCTCGAAGGGGAGGCTTCTGGCGTGACACAGGATCCCGTAGGCGCGCCAGACCTTGTCCTCAAGCACGTTCGGCGCCTCGCGCAGCAGAACGGCCCGCGCCTGCTTCTCGTATCCGATGACGCGGCCGACCAGGCGTTCGAGCTGGTCGATCAGATCCTCCTCGGTCTTGCCCAGGGTCGTCTGGTTCGAGATCTGGAACAGGTTTCCCACGATCCTCGAGCCCTCTCCGTATAGACCCCGGTAGGTCACGCCGAGTTGCCCCATCCCTTCGAGCACCTTGCGGATCTGCCGGGTGAGGACGAGACCGGGCAAATGGATGAAGACGGAGGCCCGCAGCCCGGTGCCCACGTTCGTCGGACAGGAGGTGAGGAAACCGAACTCCTGGTGGAAGGCGTAGGGAAGCCGGGCGCCGATCTCCTCGTCGAGCTGATCGAGGTCGCGCCACGCGGCCATGAGCTGGAAGCCGCCACGCAGCGTCTGCAACCGGAGGTGATCTTCCTCGTTCACCATCATCCCGAGCGCCCGCGTGCGGGACAGGGCGAGGCCCGAGCCGCGACGCGGTCCGGTGTCCGGTTTGCCGATGAGTTCCTTGCTGACGAGACGCCGCTCGAGCAGGAGGAGGCGATCGACCGGGTCGAGGCGCGAGATCTCCCAGAAATCGACCGCTTCGAGTACGCCCGCGCCCTGCGTCGCCATCCGCGCCTTCTCGAGCAGGGCTTCGCGCTCTTCTCCGGTCGCGTGCGCCGAGAACGAATACCCCTGGAGGTTGCGGGCGAGGCGCACGCGACTCGAGACGACGATGTCGCCGTCGGGCCCCTCTTCATCCAGCCAGTCGAGGCCGTGGGTCCCGATGGGGGGCGCGGCGACGGGCCCGTCCGTCACGACACCTCCGTCAGCGCGTGGATCGCGTCCCTGAGGTCGGCCGCGGACTCGAAGTCCTCGATCTCCACCGCGCGCTCGAGCCGCCGCCTGAGGGTGGAGAGCCGGGCCTGCTCCGGATCCGCGTCCGGGGTCGTGCTCACGTACACCTTCCCCATGTGCTGCGAGGATCCGTGCACCCGGCGGAGGAGCGCACGGAGCTGGCGTTCGAACTGCGCGTAGCACTGCGGACAGCCCAGTCGCCCCGACTTACGGAAGTCTCCGGCCCCGGTGCCGCAGTACTCGCACGCCTCGCCGGCCTCGTCGAACAGGGTGTCCCCGGCGCTTCCGCCGAGGTGCGCCAGCAGGTCCGCCATGGGGGCGGACCCACCGCCGGCCGACACCCCCTTCAGCGTCGCGCAGGTCGAACAGAGATTGAGCGTACGCATCTCGTTGTTCTCGATCTCCGTAAGGGTGATCTTCGCCTTGCGCTCCCCGCAGTTTTCGCAGTCCATCCCGTTTCTCCGTTACGTCGCCCGGGGTTCCATCACGCGGCGACGAGCGCCCCGCTCTCGATGCGCAACACCCGGCCCGCGCGCCCCGCCAGCTCGCGGCTGTGCGTCACGACGACCAGCGCCGCGCCGTGTCCGTCGACGAGCTCGAACAGCAGGTCGTGCAGGCGCAGCGTCGCCTCCGCGTCGAGGTTCCCGGACGGCTCGTCCGCCAGCACGAGGGGGGGCGCGTTCGCCAGCGCCCGCGCCACCGCGACCCGCTGCTGCTCCCCGCCGGAGAGCCGGCGCGGCCGGTGGCTCTCCCGTTCCGCCAGCCCCACCTGGGCCAGCAGTTCGGCGGCCCGGTCCCGGGCTTCCTCCCGCGTCGCCCCGGCGATCAGCCGGGGCAGCATCACGTTCTCCAGCGCCGTGAAGTCGCGCAGCAGGTGATGAAACTGGAAGACGAAGCCGACGAACCGGTTCCTGAGTTCGGCGAGCCGCTCCGCGCCGAGTTCCGACACCCGCTCGCCCCCGAGCCAGACGTCTCCCGCCGTCGGCCGGTCGAGGGCCCCGAGCAAATGTAGCAGCGTGGACTTCCCGGACCCACTCGGACCCACGATGGCCAGGGCGTCTCCCGCGTCCACGGTCAGGTCGATCCCCTTCAGGACGGGGAGGAGACCGCCATCCGGGCTCGGAAACGTCCGCTCCAGTCCCGCCGCCCGCACCGCGGCGGGCCCCACTTCTCGACCCGCCGTCATTCGTGCCGGATGGCGTCGACCGGCGCGAGCGCCGCGGCCTTGCGCGCCGGATAGATCGTGGCCAGGTAGGAGATGAGCACCGATCCGAGGATGATCAGCGTGACATCGAGCGGCGCGAGCGAAATCGGCAGGCGGTCGATGAAGTACACGTCGCTCGGCAGGGTGATGAACTCGTAGCGGCTCAGGGCCCAGGCGAGGATGGCGCCGAGCACGGCCCCCAGGGTCGTGCCGACGATGCCGATGAAGAGCCCCATGTTCGTGAAAACCCTCCCGACGCTCCCGGCGGTCACCCCCATCGAGCGGAGGATGCCGATCTCGCGCGTGCGATCCGCGACCATCATCACCAGCGTCGAGACGATGTTGAACGAAGCGACGAGGACGATGAGGATGAGGACGACGGCCATGCCGAGCTTCTCGAGCCGGAGCGCGGAGAAGAGGCTCCGGTTGAGTTCCTGCCAGCCCTCGACCCGGTAGGGCCAGCCGAGCGTCTCCTCAAGCCGTGCGGAGACATCCGAGGCCTCCCACGGGTCGCTCACGTCGAACTCGATCCCGGTCACGGCCTCGCCGAGCCCGAGGAGCGACTGGGCTTCCGCCAGCGGGGCCATCACCAGTTCGTCGTCGTACTGGTAGAGTCCGGTCTGGAAGATCCCGGTGACCTCGAAGCGCTCGAGCGCGGGCGAAAACCCGATGGCCGACAGCGGCGCGTTCTGCGTCGATACGGCCGTGATGAGCTTGCCCTGGTAGAGGCCGAGCTTCTGCGCGAGGCCGCGGCCCGCCACCATGCCCGGATGCCCGGACTCGGTCGGCCCGAACGGCGGTTCCCCGATGATGAGGTGTTCCGCGAGTCCCGCGATCCGCATCCCCTCCGGATCGTCCGGGATGCCGCGCAGGACCACGGACTGGTTGTAGCTGTCGCCCGCGTTCAGCACGACCTCCGTGAAGACGAACGGGGAGGCCGCGATCACATCGTCGTCCTGTCGGACCCGGTCGAGGACCGTCTCCCAGTCCTCCATCCGGAACCCGCTGTCGAGTTCCATCACGTGCGCGTGCGGACCGCCGCTGAGGATCCGGTCCCTCAGGCTCTCCTGGAGGCCGTTCAGGACGCCGATCACGACGATGAGGGCCATCACGCCGACGGCCACGCCTCCGACGGCGAGACTCGAGATGAAGGCGACGAGCCTCGAGTCCTTCTCGTCCACGGAGCCGGCGCCGGCGAGGGGCCGCCACGGCCGCCGGAGGAAACGGCCGAGGGCGCGGAAACCCCCGAACACGGACATGCGGCGTCCGGTGCCGCGCAGGTAGCGCCGGGCCACGAAACGCTCGAAGCGCCCCCGCGCTCCGCTCACGCGCGCCCCTCCTCGGGACGGAGGATGGGGAAGAGGACAACGTCGCGAATCGAGGTCTGTCCGGTCATCAGCATCACGAGCCGGTCGACCCCGAGCCCGAACCCGCCCGTCGGCGGCAGCCCGTATTCCAGCGCCCGCACGTAATCCTCGTCGATCTCCATCGCCTCCTGGTCGCCCGCCTCGCGCAGGCGCTGCTGCGCCGCGAACCGGTTCCACTGATCCGCCGGGTCGTTGAGTTCGCTGAACGCGTTCACGAGTTCGAAGCCGCACGCGATGACCTCGAACCGCTCCGCGAACTCCGGCTCGCCCGGCATCGGCTTCGCGAGCGGGCTCATCTCGATCGGGTGACCGTACACGAAGACCGGGTCGGTGATCCGGCCCTCGACCAGCTCCGAGAACAGCGAGTCAAGCATCTGCACGCGGGAAAGCTCATCCGCGTCGCTGCGCCCGGTATCCCGTGCCAGGGCACGGAGATCTTCCTCCGCCGCCGTCAGCGGATCGAGTCCGGTGGCCTCCGCGAACGCCTCGTCCCAGCGGACCCGCGCCCACGGCGCGGCGAGATCGACGACCGCCCCGTCGTATTCGAAGCGCGTCGTCCCCATCACCTCCCGCGCCACAGCGCCGATCATCGTCTCCGTGAGCCCCATCACGTCCTCGTAGTCGGCGAACGCGAAGTACAGTTCCAGCATCGTGAACTCGGGGTTGTGCGTGCGGTCGATGCCCTCGTTCCGAAAGTCGTGCCCGATCTCGTACACGCGGTCGAGATTCCCGACGATGAGGCGCTTCAGGTAGAGTTCATCCGCGATCCGCAGGAACATCTTCCGGTCGAGCCGGTGGTGGTGGGTGGAGAAGGGTCGGGCGAGCGCACCGCCGTAGAGGGGTTGCAGGATCGGCGTCTCCACCTCGAGGAAGCCGCGCGCGTCGAGCCAGCGGCGGAGTTCCGTGACGACTCTGCCCCGGATGCGGAACACCTCGCGGACGTCCGGGTTCACCGCCAGGTCCGCATACCGCTGCCGGTAGCGCGCTGCCTGGTCGCTGAAGCCGCTGTGCACGACCCGCCGGCCATCCTCGGCGACCTCCTCCTTCCCGAACGGGAGCGGACGCAAGGTCTTGGTCAGGAGGTGCAGCGATTCCGCGCGCACCGTGACTTCGCCCCGCCGGGTCCGGAAGACGGCCCCCTCGACGCCGATCCAGTCCCCGAGGTCGAGCAGGTCCATGAGCGCCGTGCCCTCATCCCCCAGGAGGTTGCGCCGCAGGTGGATCTGCAGCCGACCGTCGCGGTCGCCGATGTGCGCGAAGGCGCTCCCGCCCAGATCGCGGTAGGAGAGGATGCGGCCCGCAACCCGGACACCCCCGAGTTCGGGAGGATCCGCGCCGTCCGCTGCCCCTTCCGCCTCCTCGAACGCCCCGAAGGCCTCGCGCAGCTCGTGGGTGCGGTCGAAGGCGTGGCCGTAGGGTTCGACGCCGAGTTCGCGCAGGCGGGCGAGTTTCGCGAAGCGGTCCCTTACGGGCTTCGGCCGCGCCTCCGACCCGTACCAGCAGACGGTGCAGACGCCGTCCCGAAGGCCCGGCGTGTCGGAGCCGCAGGAGGGGCAGGTCATGCGCCCGTCTTGCCGGATTCCTGGAGAAACGCCTGGATGAAACCGTCGATCTCACCGTCGAGCACGGCGTCGACGTTGCCGACCTCGAGATTCGTCCGGTGGTCCTTGACCATCTTGTACGGCTGCAGGACGTAGGATCGGATCTGCCGGCCCCACTCGATGCGCGTCTTGCTCCCCTCGAGTTCGGCCCGGCGCGCTTCCCGTTCCTCGACGGCCCGCTGGTAGAGGGCGGCCTGCAGCATCTTCATCGCCTTGGACTTGTTCTTGTGCTGGCTGCGCTCCTGCTGGCACGAGACGACGATGCCCGTCGGGAGATGCGTGATTCGCACCGCCGAGTCGGTCTTGTTCACATGCTGGCCGCCCGCCCCGGAGGCGCGGAAGGTGTCGATCCTGAGATCCTCATCGTTGACCGCGATCTCGATATCCTCGTCCACGACCGGGTAGACGAAGACCGAGGCGAACGAAGTGTGCCGGCGTCCCTGCGAATCGAAGGGGGAGATGCGGACGAGGCGGTGGACGCCCCGTTCGGCCGAGAGGTACCCGTAGGCGAACTGTCCATCCACGTCGAGCGTGGCGGACTTGATCCCCGCTTCCTCGGCCGGAAGGACGTCCATGACCTCGACGGCGTAATCGTGCTGCTCCGCCCAGCGCACGTACATGCGCATGAGCATCTCCGCCCAGTCCTGCGACTCCGTCCCGCCGGCACCCGGGTTGATCGTGACGAGCGCGCTTCGGTGCGCATCCTCCCCGCGCAGCATGTTCCGCGACTCCAGGCGGGCGGCCTCCATCTCCGCTTGGTCGAGTCCCTCCTCGAGCTCGGCCTGCAGCTCGGCGTCGTCCCCCTCCTCGAGCAGAAGCGCCAACTCGAACAGGTCGTCCACGCTCGCGGAGCAGTCCGCCCACGGACGGGTCCAGCTCTTGAGAAGGTTCGCCTCGCCGATGACCTCTTTCGCGCCATCGCGGTCGTTCCAGAACTCGGGGGCCGCCATCTTCTTCTCGAGTTCCGCGATGCGGGTCAGCTTCCCGGGGATCTCAAAGGTACCCCCGTAGCTCATCGAGCCGGCTGCGCAGGGCCTCCGCGCGCTCTTTTCGTCTCGCCAACTCCGTCATTTCCGGCTCCCGTCCGTCCGCTCGCCATGTCCGTGTGGGTTGTGCTCGGGTGGTGTCCCGGGCGCCCGTAAATAGACCACGTTTCCCCGCGGAAGGCGAACTTTTCGGGGCTACGTCACAGGGGGGGCACACGGGGGGGTCACACGGGAGGGCATACGAGGCGTCACACCAGGTCGAAATGGATCCGCCGCGCGTCGAGATCCACGCGGACCACCTGCACCTCCACGGGGTCCCCCAGCCGATAGTTTCTCCGCGTGCGACGGCCCCGGAGCGCATGCTTCGTCCGGTCGTGGACGTAGCGGTCCTCCGCGAGGCGGCTCACGTGTACGAGGCCTTCGACGTCGTACGCGTCGAGCCGGACGAAGAAACCGAAGCGGGCCGTGGCGCTGATCGTGCCCTCGAAGTGGTCGCCCACATGCCGCTCCATGAACTCGACTTTCTTGAGTTCCACCGAATCGCGCTCCGCCCGGGCCGCGTTCTCTTCGCGCGCCGAAGCGTGCCGGGCCGTCGCCGAGAGCCACTCCCGGTCGATGTCGCGCGCGCTGCCCGGCTCCTCCAGCCAGCGGGCGAGTTGCCGGTGGACGACGAGGTCCGGGTACCGGCGGATGGGCGATGTGAAGTGGAGGTACGCCGGCGAGGCGAGCCCGAAATGGCCTTCGTTGTCCGTCTCGTAGCGTGCCTTGGCGAGGCTGCGCAGCACCTGAACCGAGATGACCGGCTCCTCCACCCTGCCCTTCACGGCGTCGAGCAGGCGCTGGAAGTCCCGTGGGCGCGGATTCCGCCGGGGGAAGGAGAGTCCGAACTCGCCCGCCAGGAGGCGCAGCCCGTCGAGCTTCTCCGGGTTCGGTTCCTCGTGGATGCGGTAGAGGACGGGCACCCCCTTCTCGATCGCCCAGTTCGCCACCGCTTCGTTCGCCGCGATCATCAGGTCCTCGATGAGCCGGTGCGCGTCGAGCCGCTCGCGCCGCCGCACGTCGACGGGAGCCCCCTCCTCATCGAGGACGACCCGGGACTCCGGCAGGTCGAAGTCCAGGCTGCCCCGGGCCCGGCGCCGTCCGCGGAAACCCCGGCTCGCCTCGACCAACGCCCGAAGATCTTCGCGCAGGCCCGGGTCCCGTTCCGTTGCCGGCGTGCTTCCGCCGTCCAGCGCCTCCTGGGCCTCCTCGTAGGAGAGGCGGTGCGCGCTTCGGATGACGGCCCGTGCGAACCGGGTCTCGCGCAGCCCTCCGTGGCGATCGACGGTGAGGAACGCGGCCAGCGTCAGCCGGTCTTCGCCGGGCACGAGCGAGCAGAGGCCGCTCGACAGCGCGTGCGGGAGCATGGGCAGCACGCGATCCACGAGGTACACGCTCGTGCCGCGTTCCCATGCTTCCGCGTCGAGCCGATCTCCCTCGCGCACGTAGTGCGATACGTCCGCGATGTGAATGCCGATCCGCGCCCCGCCCCGGGCGAGCCGCGCGATGGAGATCGCGTCATCGTGGTCGCGGGCGTCCCCCGGATCGATCGTGATCACGCGGTCGTCCCGGCAATCCTCCCGGCCCTCGAGGTCAGCCGGCCGGATCCCTCGCGCGGCCAGGGCCCCCGCCGCCTCTTCGACGGATTCGGGGAACGCGTCGTGGATCCCGTATCCCACCTGGATCGCGAGCACCGCCACGCCGGGATCGTCCGCAGGCCCCAGCACACGCTGGACGCGGCCCGCCGGGCCCGGACCCTCTTCCCCCCAATCGGTGACCTCGACGACCGCGAGGTCCCCGGATTCGGCCTCCCCGCGGTCGCGCGCCGGGATGAACACGTCGATCCCGAGCTTCGGCTGGGTCACAGTGAGCCAGCCGTGCCCGCGCGCACCGCGGAAGACGCCGACGACGTGAGAACGGGCCCGGTCGAGGACCTCGATGACGCTGCCGCGGGGTCCGCGCCGTCCGCGGTCTTCGATCCGCACCGTGACGCGGTCGCCATCTACGGCCGTGGCGAGATCGCGAGCGCGAACGAAGACGTCTTCGCCCCCCTCGCCGTCCCCTTCGTCAGGGATGACGAAGGCCGCGCCGCTCTCGATCCGCTGCAGCCGTCCGCTGACCCGCCGGCCATCCCGGCGCCGTCCGCGCCCCCCGGCTCGGCCGCGCCCCCGCGAGCGTCCGCGGCCCCGGGAGCGTCCGCGGGCGGTCAGAGAGGCTTCGCCTCGTCGATGAGCATGATCGGGATCCCGTCGTCAACCTCGTACTTCAGGCCGCAAGCGTGACAGAGCAGGGCTTCCTCGGCCTCCCCCACGCGGTACTCCAGCTCACCCTTGCACTTCGGGCAGGCGAGGATTTCAAGCAGTCGGTCGTCGAGGGGCATCAGTTCTCCTGCGCGGGAACCCGGAATCCGAGCACCCTAAGATGGTGCGTTTTCTTCCGCCAGTTCGGGAGGACCTTCACCCGGAGCCGGAGATAGACCCG